>NZ_JACSMK010000030.1:0-287 GCF_018618595.1 Exiguobacterium sp. s133 | reverse complement strand
CAACGCATGCCATGCTTTTCTTTCGCGTCGGCAAAGACACGTTCGATTGTCTCTTTTCGTCGGGCATACAGCTGCCTATTAACCGGTGTGTGGCGAAGGTGCTCGACTTCGTCGATTGCATCTTGCCAGACATGCCGATGAATCACTTTCTGCATCGTCTGACTTTTCGTATACCGTTCTAGAAATGGACAAGTTTCACAGATTTTTGGATCTGATACGTACTCCCGTCTTCATTCCCGTGTAGTTGTTCGATAGACAAGCTGCTGATCATTTTCACAGAGATAGCA
>NZ_JACSMK010000029.1:0-312 GCF_018618595.1 Exiguobacterium sp. s133 | reverse complement strand
AGGTAGCCGTATCGGAAGGTGCGGCTGGATCACCTCCTTTCTAAGGAAAACGTCCCGTAAGGGACATGCCCATCGTTCAGTTTTGAGAGTCCGATCTCTCAACTGAATCATCCCATATTTGAATGGGCCTATAGCTCAGCTGGTTAGAGCGCACGCCTGATAAGCGTGAGGTCGGTGGTTCGAGTCCACTTAGGCCCACCATTCAATTTTAAGTTCATATCCTGGGGCCTTAGCTCAGCTGGGAGAGCGCCTGCCTTGCACGCAGGAGGTCAGCGGTTCGATCCCGCTAGGCTCCATTTGTCTTGTCCATTT
>NZ_JACSMK010000028.1:0-352 GCF_018618595.1 Exiguobacterium sp. s133 | reverse complement strand
GACAATTGTCCCGAGGACAAAACCATTCCGATCACATGCTGTATGAAAGGAATAGGCGAATTGCTTTTCACGCTCCCCCTTCACGTAATATCCTGACTCAGGATCCGTGGTACTCTCCTTCGTCAAACGTTGATCATTCTCGTCCTTCTTCTTGGGGGTAAAACGCTTTTTTCCGTGCGCCTCACGATCATCATTGATTTCTTGTTCCAGTTCATCTTGATAAAAACGTGCTGCACGACGAACATGTTTCTTTTTATATTTCCGCTTATTCGCATTTGCTTTGACGTGTGTCGAATCGATAAACAGGACCACTGGGTCCACGAATCCAGCATCGACGCCTTGGGTCAGAATT
>NZ_JACSMK010000027.1:0-415 GCF_018618595.1 Exiguobacterium sp. s133 | reverse complement strand
ATTGCATCTTGCCAGACATGCCGATGAATCACTTTCTGCATCGTCTGACTTTTCGTACACCGTTCTAGAAATGGACAAGTTTCACAGATCTTTGGATCTGATACGTACTCCCGTCTTCCTTCCCGTGTAGTTGTTCGATAGACAAGCTGCTGATCATTTTCACAGAGATAGCAGTCGTAATACGCTGTCTGAGAAGTAAATGTACGATGGGGGCGGTTTTATAGGCGGAGTCTGCGACGACTGCAAACGGAACGGTAAAACGGTGGATGATGAGTTCGAGCAAGGGCTTTAAAATGATACTATCGTGAATATTACCTGGTGTGACAGACAATTGTCCCGAGGACAAAACCATTCCGATCACATGCTGTATGAAAGGAATAGGCGAATTGCTTTTCACGCTCCCCCTTCACGTAAT
>NZ_JACSMK010000026.1:0-804 GCF_018618595.1 Exiguobacterium sp. s133 | reverse complement strand
CCGTTCCCATGCCGAACACGGAAGTTAAGCACTTGAACGCCGAAAGTAGTTGGGGGCTTCCCCCTGTGAGGATAGGACGCTGCCAGGCGTACATATGGAGGATTAGCTCAGCTGGGAGAGCATCTGCCTTACAAGCAGAGGGTCGGCGGTTCGATCCCGTCATCCTCCACCATTTTTATTTACACTTGCCGGTGTAGCTCAGCTGGTAGAGCAACTGACTTGTAATCAGTAGGTCGCGGGTTCGACTCCTGTTGCCGGCACCATTTTCATTTAAATATCACCGAAGATTCTGATTTGGAATTTAGGTTCTACCTTTAAAACCCTGCCGGGGTGGCGGAACTGGTAGACGCACAGGACTTAAAATCCTGCGGGGGTTTCCCCGTGCCGGTTCGATTCCGGCCCTCGGTACCATTTTTAATTTTAATAACTGTTTGATCCATTATACCCCGCACCCTTAGCTCAGCTGGATAGAGTACTTGACTACGAATCAAGGGGTCGGGAGTTCGAATCTCTCAGGGTGCACTTTTTCGGGAAGTAGCTCAGCTTGGTAGAGCACTTGGTTTGGGACCAAGGGGTCGCAGGTTCGAATCCTGTCTTCCCGACCATCTTCAATTTAATCCCTTTAATGGGGCCTTAGCTCAGCTGGGAGAGCGCCTGCCTTGCACGCAGGAGGTCAGCGGTTCGATCCCGCTAGGCTCCACCAAATTTTATCTTTGACGAACTTTGAAAACTGAACGATGAGGCAAAAAACGTATCTTCGGATACAAACAATGAATGAAGCGCAAGCTTCGTCAACGTGACTTT
>NZ_JACSMK010000025.1:0-1183 GCF_018618595.1 Exiguobacterium sp. s133 | reverse complement strand
GACTAAAAGTCACGTTGACGAAGCTTGCGCTTCATTCATTGTTTGTATCCGAAGATACGTTTTTTGCCTCATCGTTCAGTTTTCAAAGTCCGATAATAATAATGGTCGGGAAGACAGGATTCGAACCTGCGACCCCTTGGTCCCAAACCAAGTGCTCTACCAAGCTGAGCTACTTCCCGAAAAGTGCACCCTGAGAGATTCGAACTCCCGACCCCTTGATTCGTAGTCAAGTACTCTATCCAGCTGAGCTAAGGGTGCATAATAAGTGCGGTCGAGAGGACTTGAACCTCCACAGTGTTGCCACCACTAGGCCCTCAACCTAGCGCGTCTACCATTCCGCCACGACCGCAAATTATGCTATTTTTTGTTACTTCTATTTAAAAAATGGAGCGGAAGACGGGATTCGAACCCGCGACCCCGACCTTGGCAAGGTCGTATTCTACCACTGAACTACTTCCGCATTATAAATATAAATGGTACGGGTGAAGGGACTTGAACCCCCACGTCAAAGACACTAGATCCTAAATCTAGCGCGTCTACCAATTCCGCCACACCCGCATAAAAATGGTGTGTCATGCAGGATTCGAACCTGCGACCCTCTGATTAAAAGTCAGATGCTCTACCAACTGAGCTAATGACACAAACTAGTATTAAATTAAAAATAAAATGGGGCGACTGATGGGAATTGAACCCACGAATGCCGGAATCACAATCCGGTGCGTTAACCACTTCGCCACAACCGCCATATTAAATGAAAAATGGTGCCGGCAACAGGAGTCGAACCCGCGACCTACTGATTACAAGTCAGTTGCTCTACCAGCTGAGCTACACCGGCAGGTGTAAATGGTGGCTTTGGACGGAATCGAACCGCCGACACGAGGATTTTCAGTCCTCTGCTCTACCGACTGAGCTACAAAGCCATAATGAAAAAGATCGGTAAATAAAAATGGCGGTCCTGACGGGATTCGAACCCGCGATCTCCTGCGTGACAGGCAGGCATGTTAACCGCTACACCACAGGACCGTGGTAACTTGACGACTTCTATAATGTTATATTAGTCAGTCAAAATTGTCAAATACTTTATTAAAAAAGTATGCCTGGCAACGTCCTATCCTCACAGGGGGAAGCCCCCAACTACTTTCGGCGTTCAAGTGCTTAACTTCCGTGTTCGGCATGGGAACGG
>NZ_JACSMK010000024.1:0-1274 GCF_018618595.1 Exiguobacterium sp. s133 | reverse complement strand
ATGATGCATGAGGACAAAGCAAAAAACGTCACGGTCAAAACGAAAGCAGCAGATCTTCGTGCGACACTCGACCAATTGCTTTCTGAGCACTTCGTGCTTGCTGTCATGGACATGAAAAAACAATATGACGGTTCAAAAGATGCTGAGTATTATGAAGCGGCACTCAAACAGAACGCACTCGACATGACACCGGCAATCGCTTCAGTCTATGGCGACGAAGGCGCGAAACAATTCGAAAAAATCTTCGTCGATCACAACAAATACACAACGGACCTCGTCAAAGCCGTCAAAGCGGATGACCAGGAAGGCATCAACGCTTCGAAAGCCGAGACAGAAGAATTCGTCCAGGATCTCTCGACATTCCTCGACGCTGCGACAGAAGGCGAACTTCCGAAGGAAGCAGCTGAAGAAGTCCTTCGTGCTCACGAAGCGGACGTCTATAAAACATTCCAAGAGTATGCAGCAGGCGACTATGAAGGATCGTACAACACGTTCCGTGAAGGATACAGCCGCATGTATGACATCTCGAAAGCTCTCTCAGTCGCGATCACAACACAGATGCCTGAGAAGTTCGATAACTCGAAAGCTGATACGAAAGCGGCTGACCTCCGGTCAACACTCAACAGCCTTGCTGCTGAACACGTCGCTCTTGCGAACCTCAGTATGACGGCAGGTGTCGATCAAGCGAAAGACTACGATGCTGCAAACTGGGCGGAAGACATGCACACAGCTGACTTCAAAGCCGCAATCAAATCAATTTACGGTGAAGCCGGTGCAGATCAGTTCGAGCAAGCTTGGACGAAAAATCACATCGAAGCACAAGCAAACCTCGTCACAGCAGCCATTAACGATGACAAAAAAATGATGGCTGACGCTCAAGACATGCTTAAAATGTTCTCGAACGACTTCGGTGCGTTCCTCGGAGCAGCAACGGAAGAAAACCTTCCGACGAAAGCAGCACAAGAAGCGGTCGCTGGCCATGAAACATATGTCCAAGACACGTTCATGCAGTACACGGAAGGCGACTACAAAGGATCAGTCGACACGTTCCGCGAGTCATATGCTTACATGTATGGTGTCGGTGAAAACCTCGGTAACGCGATCGTCATGCAATCTCCTGAGAAATTCATGGACGGTACACCAGGTTCAATGCCGAACACAGGTAACGGCGGCATGAGCGACACAAGCAACAACGCAACAACAGGTGCACTCGCACTCTTCGGTCTTGCACTCGGTGCAGCTGGAATCGTCGTGGCACGCAAACGTCAAAACGC
>NZ_JACSMK010000023.1:0-1668 GCF_018618595.1 Exiguobacterium sp. s133 | reverse complement strand
TGAACTGCTCCCCGTCAAGTAGACAGGTCAAATAATATAAATTTTTTAAACGGCTTGAGCCCTGAATTCCAGCGGACTTAAGCCGTTTAATCGTTTTTGATACCGCAGCTCATTATAAAATCGAATGTAGCGTCGGATTGCATCGTGGAGTTCATCGAACTCCTCGAATGTATGAAGATAGTAGCTTTCACACTTTAGCGCTCCCCAAAAAGATTCGATTGGACCATTATCGATGCATTTACCGGCACGGGACATGCTTTGTGTGATCCCAGCTTGTTGAGTCATATGATGAAAGGCATTTGACGTATATTGAAACCCACGGTCACTATGAAGAAGAGGGAAACTACCAGGATCATCATCCAAGGCGAGTTTTAGCGTATCGAAGACGAGCTGACTGTTATTCGAACGACTTAGCACAAATGAACGAATTGATCCATCATACAAATCGAGAATTGCACTTAAATAAGCCTTTTTTGAGGTGCCGTATTTGAATTCCGTGATATCTGTTAACCATTTCTGATTCGGTTTTTCCGCATGGAATTCACGATTCAGAAGATTTTCTGCCGTTTGTCCGGGTATGGTTCTCATATATTTCGGTCGTGTTCGACGAATGACGCAACGAATGCCGGCGATTCGCATCAAGCGACGAACCCGTTTATGATTAACCGTTCTGTTAAATTGGCGATCTAGATTCAAGACCATTCGTTCACATCCATAGACTCCATCTACCGACTCATGAATAGATGTCAGCTCTTCAATGATCATGATGTTCTCTTCTTCGCGTACCGTCGGTACACGATTTAACCATTTATAATAGGCAGCACGGGATACGTCCGCAAAACGACAGAGGGCGACAATCGAATAGCCGAACTGGTCCGCCAACGATTGTATAGCCTTGTACTTATCCAAATTTCGGACTTGGTCTAACCTCTCCCCCTTTCGAACTCCTCTAGCTTTTTTAAGAACTCATTTTCCATTCGAAGAAGCTCGTTCTCTTGCTCAATCTTTTTCATCTCGATGGAGAGGCGTTCCACGTCCGTCAGTTCCTCAAACGGTTTCGTACGTCCACGGCTATCCATCAGTCCGTCAATCCCATTCTTTTCATACTTTTGAACCCACTTGTAGATTTGTTGGTAGGAGACCCGGTGGGTCTTCGCAGTTTCTTTATACTTCTTTCCATTTTTAAGACAGTCGCTGACTATACTAACGCGTTCTTCGAATGTCGTGATTCTTCCTCTGGTCATAGCGAATCGCTCCTTTAGTAGTGTGTCTTCACTACGACCATTATAGTTTGAAATCCAACGTCTGAGTACGCTTGCACTGGAGATGTTTAATTTTATGATGACGTCCATGACGGGCTCACCTTTTTCTAGCACGTCGCGTACGGCTCGCTCTTTAAACTCATTGGAATACTTCGTGCATACCGACCGTTTCTCCAAAGCTGAGATACCGCCTTGACGATACATCTGTCTCCATCTGAGTAGGGTCGATTGTGTGACCCCGAAGAGTCTTGCGACTTCCCACAACGTGGACACTCCTTCTTCATAAGTTTGGATGGCATATAGTTTCTCACTAGCGGAACGCTTGAATTTGGACATAGAAAAAAGCTCCTTTCAAAAGTAAACAGTTTTTCTTATTTCAACTGTCTACTTTTTGGGGAGCATATCA
>NZ_JACSMK010000022.1:0-4447 GCF_018618595.1 Exiguobacterium sp. s133 | reverse complement strand
TCCAAAACTTTTAAAGATTAAATGATCGACTCCCCAACCCCTCGGTCCCGAGGGGCTCCCTCGCCGGTAGGCAGGTTCTCACGTGGGGAACGTGAGAACAGCAAATAGGGTTCTGTTGTGTTGGGTGGTCAATTCTTATACTCATAACGAAAACCCCTCTAGAACGCTCTATGAGCGATTCTGAGGGGTTCTTTTCGTTATTCCGTTACATTGACACCCATATACGCTTAGAAACGGTCATACGGACTCCTAGCGCTCCATTTCAGACCCGTAACCCTTCTCTTTTCGTTCGTCAGCTAACAATTTAATAGCGAAGTCTCGGCCTTGCGCTTCTCGCTTATTCTCCGGTGCTGCCTCTTTATTCATTTTCAACGTGTGTCCGACGTAATGTTTCGCAAAACCAATCGCTTGATGAATGAAATTAGGCTTGTATATCGGCTTTCCTTCATCATCCAATTGAGCAATGAGAACTTCTCGGACTTTAGCGACAACTTGCTTGAAAAACTCAACCTGTCGTTTGAGAGAACCGTTCTCCATCTGTAACGTAAACATCTCGCTCAATTGACTATCTTTTTTCCTGTTATCCTTCTCCAGCGTCTGGACTCGTTGCTCCGAGATCCGCAATGCCCGTTGCATCCGTTCCGCGACTTCCGCCCGTTTCTTCAGTTCCAAGAACGTATCATTCGACATCGACACTTTGTTCAACAGATTCGGCTTCAAATCGAGATTAACGGACTCGTCGAGATCCAACTCTTTGAGCGAATCGATTCGCTCGTTGAGTTGTTTTTGATGTTCCTCGAGGTCTTTCTTCGTGGCATCCAAAAGTCCGTTCATATCCTGTGTATCCATGATGAGCCGTTCTTGATTTTGGCTCATATCGTACTCGAACTTCGTCACTTCTTCTTGAATCATACTGATTTTTTGGTTCGCTTCTGTTTTGGCAGCTTCGACTTTTTCTTCGAATCCTTTTTCAATTTGCTGTAACTTGATACTCTTTTCCGTTCTCCTGTAATAGACTTCTCGATGCAGAATAGTATGTTCTTCTTCCAACTCTTTCAACTGTTGGCTTAACTTTGATGTCTGCTTCTCTAACTCTGCTTTTTCTTTCTCCAAATCCAATTTTGCCTTGTACTCATGAATATCAAGTTTCTGTTTGGTTTTCTCTCCCGATCCACGTACCACATCGAATCCTTTTTCTCGTAATCGTTCCGGAATCTCGTCATGGATTTGATTCAAAGCCGCCTTATTCATCGTCGTCCTGGCTTGTAATCGTCCTGTATTTTTGTCAATTGGAAGAAAATGGCAGTGCATATGAGGCGTCGATTCGTCGAGATGGATCTTTGAACTCAGGACATTTTCTTTTCCAAACCGATCGACAAAATAATCATGACAAGTTTTGAAGTAATCGTGCATCTGATCATTCGACATTTCCTTTGCTGCTGATTCCGGAATCGTGATGATATTGGAGTAGGTGATGACCGAATTTTTTTGGACTCGTTTCTTTTCAGACTTGAGTTGATCGACCCGTTCTTTTGCTCGTTGATAGAGATTTAATTCACTTTGTACTAAGTCATAATTGAGATGCGTACGGTCGAGATCAATCATATTATTTTTAATTTGTCCTTCTCTTTCTTGTTCTCTTTCTTTGCCTTTGATGTCGGACATTTTGTTCTTTTGAGTGTTCCAAGCAAATTCGATCGACATAGGTTTTTCCTCCTTATAAAGACAAAGACCGAGAAAAGCGAGAGGGGAATTTGTCGGCGTTGATTTGATAAGAGTATAGCCCGCTATACTCTTGCAAAGCAAGAGGCGGTCTCTACGAGGTAAAAAGAGCATGGCTACGCCATTCAAGACCAATGTCGTTTCGTGTCGAAAACACGAAAAAGACGATGCCGCAGCATCGCCTTAAAAATGAAAATCATCGTCCATGAAATCTCGATTGAAGGGATCTTCGAGATTCAGGACTGTCCTGCCATCTTCATCTTTGAAAGATGAAATGACAGGCTTCTCGATCTGAACTCCATTCTCCGCATATTCGTTATAGATCCGTTCAAAGGCATTTCGAAATTCTTCTTGCGACCCTGCATCCCAATTCTCAATATCGTATTGAGGAAAATATTCCATAACAGATTTCAAATCCAAATGAATTCCTCCCTAATAAAAAAGCTTAATTACATAGGACAATATCCTGTGCAATTAAGCATTTATTCAAGCCTTAATTTCTTCAACTTCTGGTGCTTTATTTTGACTATCTTGCAAATTTTTAAGCATATTTGGATCGATAGTAACGTTTACTGTATTCACGTTTGTAGAAGTTGCAGAGTTATTATTGATAGAACCACGAGTTCCCATGAACATCATGTTTCGGTAATCTACACGACCACTTAACAAGAAGAAGTCTACTAACCACAAAAAGCCAAATCCGCCAAATGTAAATAAGTTTAAAATTCCCATTCCAATATCACCTACATAAAAACGACCAGCACCAAAAATTCCTAAGAAAGTGTGTAAAAGATAAGCCATGCCTTTAGATTTCAAAATAATTTCTCCTTCGCTCCGTATAATAAAAGATAAAATTCCTTAATATAGAATAACAGATGTGGAACAATTTACCTTATTTTTAAGGAAATTTTATTCGGTTAAAAAAGAAATAATTATTCAATATTCATTTCATCTAAAAAACCATGGTTATATTTTTGCTTTTCTAATTCAGTTAACGCAATATACTCGAGAATAAAATCAGATTGATCGGCACGCCAATTCGCCATGATCTTGTAGAAGTATTCGTTCTTGTCCTTCTCCATGTACTGTTCCAATTCATTTGCTTTGTACTTCAACATGTAGTCTTTAAAGAGACCACTATAAGCAATCACTTGCTTACCCTTCAAAGAATTGTAGAAGGTCTCAAATACTTCTGGACTGACGCCCATGTCGTTACTCTTTGCCGAGTACTTCGCAATCTCGGCCACAGCATTTCCTGTCTGTTTTTCCTTAATTCGTTCGATATGAACTTGCGTGATCGTGTAGTCACCAGTGACCTCTCGCCACATCTCTAACCATTCATCACGTTTGATGTAATTCTTAGAATTATTGAAGTAACTTTTTTTAACTGCAAGAACGACATGAAAGTGTGGGTTGTATGTATCATAGGTGGGATTTTCATCTCCTACTTTCAGTCCTAATCGTTCGTAATACGCTTGCTTTTTATCAAATAGTGGAGTCGTGATTAACGGATTTCCGTCATAAGTCATCTCCAATTTTCGAGCATATCCTTGAACTACGCGTTCTATTTTTCTCCTCTTAAACAGTTTGTGAAATGCTTTATTCATATTCGCGATCTCCGACTTTACTTCATTCGCTTTCACATTCGGTGTCGTCAAAGTAAGAAAAAGATATTTCACGTCATGCTCTTCATGCATAGCTTCCATTACCACCGATAGAGCCATTGCATCCTTTCGAGCCTTTCGCCAAGCACAAATCGGACAAAAACGATTCTTGCAGTGATTTCCGGCTATCATCTTTTTATTCTCCTTATCCAATGTCGAAACAAATAAGTTGAACGATCCGCAATTTTTATATAAGTCTTTCATTTTTTCGGAAAGATGTTCCTTTGCAAGTTCGTACATTCGGATATTTTCAAGCTTTTTCGGTTTTATAAGTGCAATAGGGTCTTGTTTTTTAGTAGTCATATTGTCTATAATCCATGTGTAGTATCAATTTATGGACAGTTTACGGACACCATAAAAGGGTAAAAAATAGCATGGATTAAAGAAACTCGCCTCCGTTCTTCGTTGGATTTTTGTGTGGTAACTTAAATGCTAAACGAGTATACTCGGAAACGCAAGTTTTTTTAGTCTAAAGCCGTTGGGGCGCAAGGGATTCACTCACTTGCTCGCCCCTTTTTTTGTGCGGAAATAGTTACCCTTATTATCAAGATAAGAAAAGACATGAAAATCGACAGCTCCAAATCGACCTTCACGCCTTCAAAATCATCAGATAAATGTGATGACCAACAACACTAACTTCAGTGTCCAATATAGAAAAATTACAGTTGCAGCTAAAGCTTTCATAACCCATGTGAATTTTTTCATAGATTGCATTCCCCCTCCCTTTGTTTGTTGTATTTTATGCAGGTGAACCGACGATATAACTGGGGTCAAACATTAGTCCGTCTGAACCTCTAAAAAACAAGTGAAATACGAAATTGTTTTACTTTACTCTCACGATTTAAAGAGCATTACAAAAATCTGTTCGAGCAAAAAAAATTGTTAATCGT
This sequence comes from Exiguobacterium sp. s133, assembly GCF_018618595.1. Classification (NCBI taxonomy): domain Bacteria; kingdom Bacillati; phylum Bacillota; class Bacilli; order Caryophanales; genus Exiguobacterium; species Exiguobacterium sp. s133. The sequence goes on along the minus strand of NZ_JACSMK010000022.1, from coordinate 171 downwards.
CCTCCTTACCAACAAGGTATGAAGAACGATTAACAACCTTTTCATTATTTATTGATAAACCAACTAGATTTTCGCCTTTTTTTCCAAAACTTTTAAAGATTAAATGATCGACTCCCCAACCCCTCGGTCCCGAGGGGCTCCCTCGCCGGTAGGCAGGTTCTCACGTGGGGA
>NZ_JACSMK010000021.1:0-3006 GCF_018618595.1 Exiguobacterium sp. s133 | reverse complement strand
TTTTTATAACCATGTCATTAGACGTGTGTTCTTAGAATACCAAAATGCTAGATCAAGGTATGAAGGGCGTACGGTGGATGCCTTGGCACTAGGAGCCGATGAAGGACGCGACGAACAGCGATATGCTTCGGGGAGCAGTAAGTATGCTTTGATCCGAGGATTTCCGAATGGGGGAACCCACCATCCGTAATGGGATGGGACATGTTACGTGAATACATAGCGTAGCGTGAGGCAGACCCGGGGAACTGAAACATCTAAGTACCCGGAGGAAGAGAAAGCAAATGCGATTCCCTGAGTAGCGGCGAGCGAAACGGGAACAGCCCAAACCGGAGAGCATGCTCTCCGGGGTTGTAGGACACTCTATACGGAGTCAAAAAGGAAGACAGTAGGTGAATGACCTGGAAAGGTCGGCCGAAGAAGGTGACAGCCCTGTAGCTGAAACTGTTTTCCCTCCAGAGTGGATCCTGAGTACGGCGGGACACGTGAAACCCCGTCGGAATCCGGGAGGACCATCTCCCAAGGCTAAATACTCCCTAGTGACCGATAGTGAACCAGTACCGTGAGGGAAAGGTGAAAAGCACCCCGGAAGGGGAGTGAAATAGATCCTGAAACCGTATGCCTACAAGTAGTCAGAGCCCGTTAATGGGTGATGGCGTGCCTTTTGTAGAATGAACCGGCGAGTTACGATAGCGCGCGAGGTTAAGCTGATGAGGCGGAGCCGTAGCGAAAGCGAGTCTGAATAGGGCGCCATAGTGCGTTGTCGTAGACCCGAAACCAGGTGATCTACCCATGTCCAGGATGAAGGTCAGGTAACACTGACTGGAGGTCCGAACCCACGCACGTTGAAAAGTGCGGGGATGAGGTGTGGGTAGCGGTGAAATGCCAATCGAACCTGGAGATAGCTGGTTCTCCCCGAAATAGCTTTAGGGCTAGCCTCGAGGTTGAGAGTTCCGGAGGTAGAGCACTGATTGGACTAGGGGCCCCCACAGGGTTACCGAATTCAGTTAAACTCCGAATGCCGGCAACTTATACTCGGGAGTCAGACTGCGAGTGATAAGATCCGTAGTCAAGAGGGAAACAGCCCAGACCGCCAGCTAAGGTCCCAAAGTGTATGTTAAGTGGAAAAGGATGTGGCGCTGCCTAGACAGCTAGGATGTTGGCTTAGAAGCAGCCACCATTCAAAGAGTGCGTAATAGCTCACTAGTCGAGTGGCGCCGCGCCGAAAATGTAACGGGGCTAAACATACCACCGAAGCTGCGGATTCCGTAAGGAATGGTAGGGGAGCGTTCCAAACCGCTGTGAAGCTGTACCGGAAGGAGCAGTGGAGCGTTTGGAAGTGAGAATGCCGGTGTGAGTAGCGAAAAGAGGGGTGAGAATCCCCTCCGTCGAAAGCCCAAGGTTTCCTGAGGAAGGCTCGTCCGCTCAGGGTTAGTCTGGACCTAAGCCGAGGCCGAAAGGCGTAGGCGATGGATAACAGGTTGATATTCCTGTACCACCGATCCACCGTTTGAACAATGGGGGGACGCAGGAGGATAGTGACGCATGCGGATGGAAGTGCATGTGTAAGTTTCGAGATTGTCTGATTGGCAAATCCGTCAGGCACCAAGATCGAGGAACGACGCGGAGTCCCCTAGGGACGAAGGTCACGATTTCACACTGCCAAGAAAAGCCTCTAGTGAGGTGGAAGGTGCCAGTACCGTAAACCGACACAGGTAGGCGGGATGAGAATTCTAAGACGCGCGGGATAACTCTCGTTAAGGAACTCGGCAAAATGGTCCCGTAACTTCGGGAGAAGGGACGCTCTACATGAGTAGAGCCGCAGTGAATAGGCCCAAACGACTGTTTAGCAAAAACACAGGTCTCTGCTAAATCGCAAGATGACGTATAGGGGCTGACGCCTGCCCGGTGCTGGAAGGTTAAGGGGATGGGTTAGCGCAAGCGAAGCTTTGAACCGAAGCCCCAGTAAACGGCGGCCGTAACTATAACGGTCCTAAGGTAGCGAAATTCCTTGTCGGGTAAGTTCCGACCCGCACGAAAGGCGTAACGATTTGGGCACTGTCTCAACGAGAGACCCGGTGAAATCATAGTACCTGTGAAGATGCAGGTTACCCGCGACAGGACGGAAAGACCCCATGGAGCTTTACTACAGCCTGATATTGAGGCTTTGTGCATGATGTACAGGATAGGCGGGAGACGTCGAGACCGGAGCGCCAGCTTCGGAGGAGTCACCCTTGGGATACCGCCCTTCATGCATAGAGTCTCTAACTCGCAGCCGTAATCCGGCTGGAGGACCGTGTCAGGCGGGTAGTTTGACTGGGGCGGTCGCCTCCTAAACAGTAACGGAGGCGCCCAAAGGTTCCCTCAGAATGGTTGGAAATCATTCGTAGAGCGCAAAGGCAGAAGGGAGCTTGACTGCGAGACCTACAAGTCGAGCAGGGACGAAAGTCGGGCTTAGTGATCCGGTGGTTCCGCATGGAAGGGCCATCGCTCAACGGATAAAAGCTACCCTGGGGATAACAGGCTGATCTCCCCCAAGAGTCCACATCGACGGGGAGGTTTGGCACCTCGATGTCGGCTCATCGCATCCTGGGGCTGGAGTAGGTCCCAAGGGTTGGGCTGTTCGCCCATTAAAGCGGTACGCGAGCTGGGTTCAGAACGTCGTGAGACAGTTCGGTCCCTATCCGTCGTGGGCGCAGGAAATTTGAGGAGAGCTGTCCTTAGTACGAGAGGACCGGGATGGACGCACCGCTGGTGTACCAGTTGTTCCGCCAGGAGCATCGCTGGGTAGCTACGTGCGGACGGGATAAATGCTGAAAGCATCTAAGCATGAAGCCCCCTCCAAGATGAGATTTCCCTTTGAGTAATCAAGAAAGACCCCTCAGAGACGATGAGGTAGATAGGTCACGGGTGGAAGCATGGTGACATGCGGAGCTGAGTGATACTAATCGGTCGAGGCCTTGTTCTAGCAGATGATTGTTGATGACTTCAGTTTTGAGGGCGCGAGCC